>NZ_CP040021.1:0-22500 GCF_005280275.1 Salinivibrio kushneri | reverse complement strand
CAAACCAGCTAAGGATCGTCGCCTTGGTAAGCCATTACCTTACCAACTAGCTAATCCTAACTGGGCCCATCCCAACGCGATAGCTTACATGTAGAGGCCACCTTTGGTCCTGACTCTAACGAATCAAGACATTATGCGGTATTAGCCGTCGTTTCCAACGGTTATCCCCCGCGTCAGGGCAGGTTCCCAGCCGTTACTCACCCGTCCGCCGCTCGACGTCCAGCAAATCCACCGAAGCTTCAATGCTGCCGTTTCCGCTCGACTTGCATGTGTTAGGCCTGCCGCCAGCGTTCAATCTGAGCCATGATCAAACTCTTCAATTTAAGTTTGGTGTTTCCGTAGAAACTGCTCAATGAATACTGATTACTGTTTATCTCCGAAGAGACAAACGAATTGACTGTGCCGAACAACTGTAAAAGTTGTCGTTTGGTCACTCAGTTCATCGAATAAATCTTTTTGTCTATTCTTAACGAGTGCCCACACAGATTGCATAGGTCAAATTGTTAAAGAGCGTTGACTGTACGAAGCGGCGCTTCGCTTGGTCAGGGCTGCGTATCTTACGCGCCTTACCGTTAAAGTCAAGAAGAAATTTTATCTTTTATTTTCAACCCAACCGGGTGAAACAAAACCTCTTTTTGACTTCCCTAACGCTTAGCGTTAAGTGGACGGCTATCTTAATCTTTTAAAAACTCACGTCAAGCGTTTATTTTTATTCGATTTTTTGCCTCGACATGCTCGCTGAACGCTTGCCCTGCGTGCCGTGTCGATGGAGGCGCATTATAGAGAAGTTGCTCACCTTGGCAAGACTAAAAAGCGACTTTTTTAGGAAAAAGTCGCCATTCGGTCAAACAATCAACGTTATGGCCTAAAAACGGGCAAATTGCTCGCTGAACTCCTCGACTTTTTGCCAATCGGTGTATTCCACCTCTTTGGTCGTATCCGTTTCCCCACCGGTAATGTGCATGATTAAGCGAATCATCATCCGATCGAACCATTTATAGCGTGGATAATAGAGTGCGCCAGCAAAGACGCCATGCAGTTCAGGCGTCCAAGGTGACTTCTCGATAAACTTACGGCTATAAGCGCTGGTTTCTGGCGTATCTTTGCCTGGTTTACGCGCAGTGAGATTGACACTAAAGAATGCTGCTTTCGCCGCTTTAAGCTGATCTGCATGTGCTTCAATAAATTGATACAGCTTTTTATTAAAGTGGCCATAGCGAATAGACGCGCCAATCAAAACCCGGTCGTACTTTGTTAAATCCGCTGAAGGAAGCTGATGAATATCCTTAATCTCACACTGCGCCGACGAGCCAAGCTGCGTCTCGATAAAGTGCAGGATTTTTTTGGTCTGCCCTTCTCGGCTCGAATGTAGCAACAAGACTTTCTGCACTGCGTCGGTTTGCTCGCTCATGTCCTCTCCTTCCCTATTCAACTAGCTCCGCCAGAATGTAGGCGTAAATAAAACTAATAATGTAAATATCTCTAAACGGCCGAACAACATCGCAAGGATCAATACCCACTTCGCCGTGTCATTAATATCGCCAAAGTGAGCAGCCACTTCGCCTAGCCCTGGTCCTAGGTTATTGAGAGTCGCAGCAACGGCGGAGAAAGCTGTGAGTTCTTCAATGCCTGTCGCTATCAAAGCCAACATACAAATGACAAACACTAATGCGTAGGCGGAAAAAAAACCCCATACGGCATCGACCACTTGCTGCCTTAACGCCTTATTACCCACTTTAATGGTGTATACCGCGCGTGGGTGCACCAGGCGTTTTAGCTCGCGCGTCCCTTGCAGTGACAACAGCAGGATGCGAATCACTTTCATCCCGCCACCAGTCGAGCCTGCACACCCACCAATAAATGACGAGAACAAGAGTAAAACAGGGAGAAACAAGGGCCAGTGAGCAAACGTAGTGGTGGTATAACCCGCGGTGGTTGATATTGATACCGACTGAAATAGCGCCTGGGTGAAGGTTTCCGTGGAGCTGTTATAAACCTGATGTCCACTCAGCATGGCAAACACCACCAGCCATAATAGGAGCTGAATCACCAAAAATGCGCGAAACTCTGGATCGCGCAAGTAAAACTTTAGATTGAGCCCATTATTAGCAAAGGCCGCAAAGTGAAGCGAAAAGTTACACGCAGAGATCAGTAAAAACACCACGGTGATAAGATTAACGGCAGTGCTATCAAAATGCCCAATGCTGGCATCATGGGTTGAGAACCCCCCAATCGCGACGGTTGAAAAGCTATGCCCAATGGCATCGAACGCAGACATACCCGCCAGCCAATAAGCCAAGGCACAGCTCACGGTTAACGTCAGGTAGATATACCAAAGCACTTTGGCCGTCTCCGCTATCCGTGGTGTCATTTTGGTATCTTTCACAGGGCCTGGGATCTCAGCACGATATAGCTGCATCCCACCGATACCGAGCACAGGCAAGATTGCCACTGCCAGCACAATGATCCCCATGCCCCCGAGCCATTGAAGCAGTTGGCGATAAAACAAAATCGCTTTGGGAAGCTCATCCAGCCCCACGATGACGGTTGCCCCCGTCGTGGTTAAGCCAGAAAAGGATTCAAAAAAGGCTTCACTGACCGATAAATCGGGTTGCTCCGATAACATCAGCGGCACCGAGCCGGCGCTACCGATCACCGTCCAGAATAAGACAACAATCAAAAAACCATCACGTGCTTTAAGCTCGTGTCGATAGTTTCGGTTAGGGAACCAAAGTAACCCACCACCCGCTAGCAGGAGGAAAAACGTTAATACAAAGGGATAGCCCGCACCGTCGCGATAGATAAACGCAACCAGCGCAGGCGCTAGCATGGTAATGCTGAACAGGGCCAGCAGGAGTCCGACAATGCGGGTAATGGAACGAAATTGCATAGCCTGACGTGGCCCTCTTATCGGCGGTAGCGACTTTCTACCGTCTCGTCGTTACACGTAAAGCAGGCTAAGTGCCTGACGTTGTCTTATGTTCTAACGGGTGCGCGTGTGCTTGTCCGCGAGTTTGATTTTTAAGTGCCTCAAGAAACACATCGATATAGCGCGCATCGATACGCACACTCAGTCGCACATTATGGCTGAATTCTGCATCGAGCTGAACGCCATCGTGCTGCTTAAGCAATGACTCTATCGTGTCAATGTGAGCATATTCACAGCTTATCGTGTAAGGGACGGTCACTGCCACTTCCCGCGTGGTCAAAAGGCCCAGGGCTTGTTGCACACTACTGCCATACGCCTTTACCAGCCCGCCAGTACCCAATTTGATCCCACCAAAGTAGCGCACCACCACCGCACAAACCTCACCAACGTTCGCGCCTGAAAGTTGCGCAAGCATCGGCTTACCTGCGGTTCCCGCGGGCTCACCGTCATCACCACATCCCCATTGCACGGAAGATTCAGGCCGACCTGCGACAAATGCCCAGCAGTGATGGCGGGCATCAGGGTACGTTTCTCGCAGCGACTGAATAAACTGCTTCGCCTCTTCTTCTCCAGGCGTATGGGCAAGATAGGTGATAAACCGACTTTTTTTTATTTCAAGCTCGTGCCTTACGGTTTCGGCTGGCACGGCATATGGCGTGATTGGCATCCTGGTACACCCTTTGTGTCTCAGCGACGCACTGTACCATATTCCCCCAAGCACGACAGGGACTCGGCCATAGTAAAAACAACCCACACCACATATTTTAAACATTCGTTTAACTTTTGGTTGTCATTTCTTATAACAATGATCCACACTAGGTCGCATCTGGTCTAACCAGAACACTATTCAACCAGGATGGTACTGCCAACGTGGAGAACAACCATGATCTACCAAGGAGATAACCTTTCAGTTCGTGCATTGGATAACGGCATTGCAGAGCTGACCTTAGACAGCCAAGGTTCTGTCAACAAACTGGATTTGGCAACGCTAGAAAGCTTAGACCAAGCCCTCGATGCTTTGTCGGGTCGCGATGACATCAAGGGGCTGTTGCTAACCTCTGCCAAATCAGCCTTTATTGTCGGTGCCGACATCACCGAGTTTCTCGGCCTGTTCGCTAAACCCGACCAAGAACTGTCTGATTGGGTATCTCGCGCCAATGCCATTTTCAACCGTTTAGAAGACTTGCCCTACCCAACCCTTAGCGCGATCAAGGGTCATGCGCTAGGCGGTGGCTGTGAATGCATACTCGCCACGGATCTGCGTGTCGCGGGCAAGGATGCGCGTATTGGCCTGCCTGAAACCAAGTTAGGCATCATGCCAGGCTTTGGTGGCACTGTGCGCTTACCGCGGCTTATCGGCGCGGATACTGCGATGGAAATCATCACGGCAGGTAAAGACAAACGTGCCTCTGCCGCTCTCAAAGAAGGCTTGGTAGATGCGGTCGTCGAGAATGACAACCTTCGCGACGCAGCGATTCGAATGCTTAGCCAAGCAATCGACGAGAAAATTGATTGGCAGAGTCGTCGCCAACAGAAAAAACAACCTTTGGGTCTGAATCGTACCGAAGCGGCGATGAGCTTTACCATGGCCAAAGGTATGGTGGCGCAAGTTGCTGGCAAGCATTACCCCGCACCAATGACCGCCGTGACGGCCATTGAAGAAGCCGCAGGGATGACGCGCGATGAGGCGCTCAAGGTTGAAAATCGCTATTTCGTTAAGCTGGCTAAAACCGATGTGGCGCAAGCCTTGGTGGGGATTTTCCTCAATGACCAAGTCATCAAAGGCAACGCCAAACAAGCCGCCAAACAAGGTAAAGATACGGAGCGAGGTGCTGTACTCGGCGCGGGCATTATGGGCGGTGGTATTGCCTACCAATCGGCGCTTAAAGGCGTACCTGTGATGATGAAAGACATCGCCCAAGCCTCACTCGAACTCGGCATGAAAGAAGCAACCAAGCTGCTGAATAAGCAGTTAGAGCGTGGCCGCGTCGATGGCTTTAAAATGGGTCAAGTGCTGTCGTCAATCACCCCAAGCCTCCACTATGCTGGCATTGAGCACAGCGATGTGGTGGTCGAGGCCGTGGTCGAGAACCCGAAAGTGAAAACCAGTGTGCTCAAAGAGGTCGAAGCGCTGGTTAGCGAAGAGACGGTGATTGCCTCTAACACCTCCACGATTCCTATCAACACACTGGCGAAGTCTTTATCGCGCCCTGAAAACTTCTGTGGCATGCACTTCTTTAACCCAGTTCACCGCATGCCGTTAGTTGAGGTGATCCGCGGCGAGAAAACCTCTGATGAAACTATTGCACGCGTCGTGGCCTACGCCGCCAAGATGGGTAAATCACCCGTGGTGGTGAACGACTGCCCCGGCTTTTTCGTCAACCGCGTATTGTTCCCCTACTTCCATGCCTTTAGCTTGCTACTACGCGACGGCGTGGACTTTCAGCGCATTGACAAAATCATGGAAAAACAATTCGGCTGGCCGATGGGTCCGGCGTATCTGCTAGACGTGGTCGGGATTGATACCGCGCACCACGCACAGGCGGTGATGGCGGAAGGCTTCCCAGATCGTATGAGCAAATCTGGCCGCGATGCCATTGATGTGATGTTTGAAGCCGAGCGCTTCGGTCAGAAAAACGGCAAAGGTTTCTACCGCTACACCACAGATAAAAAAGGCAAGCCGAAAAAAGAGGCTGATGAAGCCGTCCCTGAACTGCTCGCCCCCGTCATCCAGGGTGGCCAGGCAGAGATCAGTGACGAAGACATTATCGCGCGCATGATGGTGCCGATGATCAACGAAGTCGCCCGTTGTCTGGAAGAAAACATTATCGCCTCTCCGGCTGAGGCAGACATCGCCTTGGTGTATGGCATTGGCTTTCCGCCATTCCGAGGTGGTGCTTTCCGTTATGTCGATACCTTGGGTGTTGATAACTACGTCGCCATGGCAGACAAATTCTCTGATCTCGGCGCTTTGTATCATGTTCCTGCGGATATGAAACGTCGTGCCGGCGATAAACAGGCTTACTTTGATGTCACACCGGTCAACGCACCGCAATCAGCCTAAGTTTAAGGAGAGAACAATGAACAATGTAGTGATCGTTGACTGTATCCGTACCCCAATGGGCCGCTCAAAAGGCGGTGTGTTTCGCCACGTCCGCGCCGAAGATCTCTCAGCGCACTTGATGAAATCTCTGTTGGCGCGCAACCCTGCGGTAGAAAGCACCAGCATTGAAGACATTTACTGGGGCTGTGTACAGCAAACACTCGAGCAAGGCTTTAATATTGCCCGTAATGCGGCACTCCTTGCTGGCATTCCACATAATGTGGGCGCGACTACCGTCAACCGCCTGTGTGGCTCGTCGATGCAGGCACTACACGATGCGGCTCGCGCGATTATGGTGGGTGACGGCGATACCTTCATCATTGGTGGGGTTGAACACATGGGTCACGTGCCGATGAATCATGGGGTCGACTTCCACCCAGGGATGTCGAAGTCCGTTGCCAAAGCGGCAGGCATGATGGGGCTCACTGCTGAAATGCTCGGCCGTATGCATGGCATCAGCCGTGAAATGCAAGACCAATTTGCTGCGCGCTCCCACGCCCGTGCGCATGCCGCCACCGTGGAAGGCCGCTTTAAAGATGAGATTGCGCCCATTGAAGGCCATGATGCCGATGGCTTATTGACGTTAGTGGAAGACGATGAAGTGATTCGTCCCGAAACCACCGTCGAGAGCCTCGCTGGCCTGCGCCCAGCCTTTGACCCTGCCAATGGCACAGTCACCGCTGGCTCGTCGTCGGCATTATCGGATGGTGCCTCTGCAATGCTGGTGATGAGTGAAGAAAAGGCCAAAACCTTGGGGCTGCCTATCCGTGCACGTATCCGCGCCATGGGCGTTGCGGGTTGCGATCCCTCGATTATGGGCTATGGTCCAGTCCCTGCGACCAAAAAAGCGCTCAAACGTGCTGGGCTTAGCATCGATGATATTGATTTGGTCGAACTGAATGAGGCATTTGCCGCCCAGTCTCTGCCTTGTGTCAAAGATCTCGGCCTGATGGACAAAGTGGATGACAAGGTTAACCTCAACGGTGGTGCCATCGCGCTGGGTCACCCACTAGGTTGTTCCGGTGCACGCATCTCGACCACCTTGTTACATCAAATGGAGCGCCAAGATGCGACGATAGGTTTGGCAACCATGTGTATTGGCTTAGGCCAAGGCATCGCCACTGTGTTCGAACGCGTCTAACGATGAACCTATCATTAACAAAGAGCGGCTGAGTCCGCTCTTTTTTTTGGCTTGCGTCACCCCGCTCGCAATCGCATAGTGATTGATGTAACGCAAGTGGTGGTCACTTCATCCGGCCTAGTATGGCCGCTCACAGACTTCAACCGGGAGAATGCTATGTTTAACGCGCTTGTCCTTGAACAACACGAGAAGCAAACCTTCGCGAAAATCACCTCGCTCGATGACGATTTGCTCCCAGACGGTAATGTGACTGTCGATGTCGATTTTAGCTCCTTGAATTATAAAGACGGCTTGGCCATCACCGGAAAAGGCAAGATTGTTCGCCAATTCCCGATGGTGCCAGGTATCGACTTTGCCGGTACGGTTGCTGATAGCCAACACCCCGACTATCAACCCGGAGATAAAGTGGTGCTCACTGGTTGGGGCGTCGGTGAAGCACACTGGGGAGGCATGGCAGAGAAAGCGCGTGTTAATGGCGACTGGCTCGTTCCCCTTCCAGAGGGGCTCTCTGCGCAACAAGCAATGATGGTAGGCACAGCAGGGTTTACCGCGATGTTATGTGTGCAAGCCTTAATCGATGGTGGCGTCAAACCTGAAGATGGCCCAGTGTTAGTCACCGGTGCCAGTGGCGGCGTTGGCTCTGTCGCGGTCACCTTATTGCATGCATTGGGCTATCGCGTCAGTGCCGTCACAGGCCGTCTTGAAGACAATCAAGCGTGGCTTAAACAACTGGGCGCTGACGAGGTACTCCCACGCGAGTCCTTTAGCGCACCCGGCCGCCCGCTGGATAAGCAACAGTGGGCAGGCGCGATTGATACTGTTGGGAGTCAAATGCTCGCCAATGTTCTCTCACAAATCCACTACGGGGGCACGGTTGCCGCATGCGGCCTTGCCGGCGGTTTTGACTTACCCGCCACTGTGATGCCGTTTATTTTGCGCAATGTGCGATTGCAAGGAGTTGACTCCGTCTCTTGCCCGAAAGCGCAACGTCAAGCTGCGTGGCAGTCACTGACCAAGCTATTGCCCGCCAGCTACTTTGAACAGGCATGCCACACCATCGCTCTGGCGCAAACCCCAGAGTATGCGAATAAAATTATTCAGGGTGAGGTTAAAGGTCGCGTCGTTATTGATATCGCTTACCAAGGCTAACGCAAGCAAAAGGCCAATCTTTGTGATGGATTGGTCTTTTTTGTCGACGCACAGACAAAAAAAACCCCGCTCGAAGAGCGGGGAAGCCCAAGAAAACTGGGAGTGAGTGTAGCTGTTGAGTGAGTTAGCCTAGTCAGGCTGCGAGCGTGGCGTTGAGGCCGATAAGGCTTCTACCAATAACCCCAAAGCTGCGGCGCAGACTGCTAGTGTTGCCAAGAGAGTGTGCTCATGACTATGCGTTAATCCCCAAAAAGCGAACCCGCTCAGCCCTGTGTAAGCAGCGATACGGTGTCCATAAGCCAAGCTCAATTTGCCCGTTTGTGCTTTTCTCATGCCCTCGCCTTTCGTTAACGACTTGTTAAATAATTTACACAAATCATTTACAAGCGCAACCCTGTTTGAATAATTTGTCGCCATAAGTATGATCAGGTCGACACTTTTTGAGGTAACAACAATGACACTCGCTTTTGACCACGCTGATCTCCAACTCGATGCCTTAGGCTTGCGCTGCCCGGAACCTGTAATGATGGTGCGTAAGCGTATCCGCCATATGGATGACGGTCAGACCTTGCTGATTACCGCGGATGACCCGTCAACCACGCGGGATATTCCCAGCTTCTGTCGCTTTATGGACCATACCCTGGTCGCAGCCCAAACCGAGAGCGTGCCATTCCAGTTTTTGATCAAAAAAGGGCTGGCATAACGCCAACCCTTACCGATTCACCATTGTCTTGCGTCAACTCAATAGATACCAGGTATCCAGTACAGCCAACGCTGCAAACATTGCCGCGGCGAGCGCCCGTACGGCAGCGAGCGGGACATGGCGCTGAATTTTATCACCGGCCAGCACCACAGGGACGTTGGCTAGCAGCATACCAATGGTTGACCCAATCACCACCACCCACAATGCTTCATTAAACTGTGCCCCCAATGCCGTGGTGGCGAGCTGGGTTTTATCGCCAATTTCTGCGACAAAAAACGCACAGAAGCTCGCCCAAAACGCGCTTTTGCCCTGAATCCCTTCATCTTCAAGCTTGTCAGGGATCATCATCCATACCGCCATCACACTAAAGCTGATAATCAAAATGATATGCAATACGGTATCGGTCAGGATATCGGCCGCGACCACGCCAAGCCAGGCGGCAATGGCGTGATTCACTAGTGTCGCCAATAAAATGGCACTGACAATCACCGCAGGTTTTCGAAACCGGGTCGCCAACGCTAGCGATAATAATTGGGTTTTATCCCCGATTTCCGCCAAGGTGACGGTGGAGATAGAAATAGCAAGAACGCTCATGACATTGCTCATCTGGGGCAGGGCTTATTATGATTCAACCACGACAACACACACGCCCCACCCCGGTTCGTGCGATTGTCGTTGGTCTCGTCAAGCCCAGAGCACCTAATGGCAGGCTTGCAATCACCATGAAGATTTTGCTTCAACTATGTTGATGATTGCCCCACTGACTGTGCAGTGGTCGACTACTCCCCAAGACGGCGCTAGTGTACGATTTGAACAATCGCTTGGCAACTTCTATTCCTCCTCCCTCTATATGCAGAAAATAAGCGAATCAAAGGCGCACAAAAATCCGCCAGCCCCCTACTGCTTGAGCGCGCTGCGAGTTATAATTGCCAGCTATTTTCTCCATTCATCAACTCGCGCGAACCTGACAATGCATAAATTCGATATCAAAACCTTTCAGGGTATGATCCTCGCGCTGCAGGATTATTGGGCCCAGCAAGGCTGTACCATTGTTCAGCCGCTAGACATGGAAGTGGGTGCAGGTACCTCCCACCCAATGACATGCTTGCGTGCACTTGGTCCAGAGCCTATTGCAGCGGCTTACGTTCAACCTTCTCGTCGTCCTACCGATGGGCGTTATGGCGAGAACCCGAACCGTCTGCAGCACTACTACCAGTTTCAAACCATCCTGAAACCGTCACCCGATAACATTCAAGAGCTGTATTTAGGCTCGCTGCGTGTGCTGGGTATTGATCCAGAAGTCCACGACATTCGCTTTGTGGAAGATAACTGGGAAAACCCAACGCTGGGCGCTTGGGGCCTAGGTTGGGAAGTCTGGCTTAACGGGATGGAGATCACTCAGTTTACCTACTTCCAGCAAGTCGGCGGATTGGAATGTAAACCGGTCACCGGTGAGATTACCTACGGTATCGAACGTCTGGCAATGTACATTCAAGAAGTCGACTCTGTGTATGATCTGGTTTGGACCGATGGCCCATTTGGCAAAGTCACCTACGGCGATATTTTCCACCAAAACGAAGTGGAGCAATCGACCTATAACTTTGAACACGCTGATGTTGATTTTCTGTTCCGCTACTTTGATCAGTGCGAAGCCGAAAGTACCAAGCTACTGGATCTCGAGCAGCCGCTCCCTTTGCCTGCTTACGAACAGATCCTAAAAGCCGGTCATGCGTTCAACCTGCTGGATGCGCGTAAAGCCATCTCAGTGACTGAACGTCAACGCTATATTCTGCGCATTCGCACACTGACTAAACGTGTCGCCGAAGCCTACTACGCATCTCGCGAAGCGCTAGGCTTCCCGATGTGCCGACACAGCAAATAAGGGAGCATCATGGCAACGCAAAATTTCCTGATTGAGCTCGGCACTGAAGAGCTACCACCAACAGCATTGCGCACACTGGCTGAAGCCTTCGCGAGTCAGTTTGAAGCGCAACTAAAAGACGCTGATCTGAGCCACCAAGGTATCACTTGGTACGCGTCCCCGCGTCGCTTAGCACTTAAAGTGGCTGCTTTGAGCGATCGCCAGCCAGATAAAGTGGTTGAGAAACGCGGTCCTGCGGTCAAAGCCGCCTTTGACGCAGACGGCAATCCCACCAAAGCCGCCATGGGTTGGGCGCGCGGTAACGGGATTGATGTGAGCGAAGCCGAGCGCCTAAAAACTGATAAAGGTGAGTGGTTGCTGTATCGTCAACACGTACCTGGCCAAGCCATTGACGCCTTACTGCCGGTACTGGCCGATAACGCCCTAAGCAAACTGCCTATTCCTAAACCCATGCGCTGGGGTGACAAAGACACCCAGTTTATCCGCCCAGTGAAAACCTTGGTGATGCTGTATGGGGACACCTTGATTGAAGGCACCATTCTTGGCGTGGCATCCGATCGCGTGATTCGAGGTCACCGCTTTATGGGTGAATCGAGCTTAACGCTGGATCATGCTGACCAATACCCAGAGCGCCTTGAGCGTGAAGGTAAGGTCATGGCCGATTATGAAAAGCGTAAAGCATTGATTATTAAAGATGCCAAAGCAGCGGCTGACGCGGTTGGTGGGGTTGCTGAGCTTGATGACGACTTGGTTGAAGAAGTCACCTCTTTGGTGGAATGGCCAGTGGTACTGACTGCCTCTTTTGAGAACAAGTTCCTTAAGGTGCCATCAGAAGCGCTGGTGTACACCATGAAAGGCGATCAAAAGTACTTCCCTGTCTATGACGCTAATGGCGAACTACTGCCCAAGTTCATCTTCGTGTCTAACATCGAATCGAAAGCTCCAGCGCAAGTTATCTCAGGCAATGAAAAAGTCGTGCGTCCTCGCCTCGCGGATGCTGAGTTCTTCTTTGATACTGATCGCAAGCGCCCATTGATTGATCGCCTGCCAGAGCTTGATAGCGCGGTATTCCAAAAACAATTAGGTACCATCAAAGATAAAACCGACCGCATTACTGCACTTGCAGGACAGATTGCAGAGCGTATCGGTGCCGACAAGGCACACACTGAGCGCGCGGGCCAACTAGCGAAGTGTGATCTCATGACCTCGATGGTGTTTGAGTTCACCGAAACCCAAGGCGTGATGGGCATGCACTATGCGCGTCATGATGGCGAGCCCGAAGCCGTAGCGCTGGCGCTGAATGAGCAATACTGGCCGCGCTTTGCCGGTGATAAGCTACCTACGACGCCGGTCTCCTCAGCACTCGCAATGGCTGACAAAATGGATACCATCGTGGGCATATTTGGTATTGGTCAAGCCCCTAAAGGCAGTGACCCCTTCGCCCTACGTCGGGCCGCATTAGGGGTTCTGCGTATTGTCGTCGAGAACGGCTATCAGCTTGATCTTGTCGACCTCATCCTCGATGCCAAAGCCCAGTACGATGACCGTTTGACGCACAAAGAGGTAGAGACGGACGTTCTCGACTTTATGCTAGGTCGTTTCCGCGCCTGGTACCAAGATATGGGCTATAGCGTCGATATTATCCAAGCGGTTTTAGCCCGTCGTCCAACCAAGCCTGCTGACTTTGACAGCCGCGTTAAAGCGGTGTCGCACTTCCGCAGTCTGGAAGAAGCCGAAGCACTCGCCGCCGCCAACAAGCGGGTAGGCAATATCTTGGCCAAGTATGATGGCGAGCTTCCTGGCAACGTCGATACTGGCTTGCTGCAAGAAGACGCAGAAAAAGCATTGGCGAACGTGGTAGCAGAGAAAGTCGCTGCAGTTAAACCTCTGTTTGCTGACAGCGATTATCAAGGCGCGCTGACCGAGCTGGCACAATTGCGCACACCGGTTGATACCTTCTTTGATAACGTGATGGTCATGGCAGATGATCCCGCACTGAAAGCCAACCGTTTAGCGATGCTTCACCTTATCCGTGAGCAATTCCTCAACGTGGCAGATATCTCTGTTCTACAGAAGTAATCATCAGCAACACACCACTCAGCCCCGCCATTGTGCGGGGCTTTTTTTGGCTATTTAAACGCGCACGACCCTCTTGGCCACTCACTCTCATCTTATTAGCGACCAACTCACACCCTCATTGGTTTTTAACCTCAATGATGCTAATCACCCTGTTTGTCGGCCTAAAACGAGTTGGTTTCACGTGAAACACGCGGCTTGTTATCCCTTTCAGCGACTCTTCTCCCAAGTGTGTACGGATAACGTAACAACCCCCGTCAACCATACCAGTTAGTGACCAAGAGATAACAAACTTATCAGACTTTCTTTTACACAATAGATTGTTGTATGTTGATTGCAGCTTAACCACAACAACGATACAGATATTTAAAGGCAGTAATCATGGAAGTCACTCACTTTGGCGAGAAGTTAGCAAATCACTCGGGCATCACACAGTTAATGGACGATCTTAATGACGGCTTACGTAATCCAGATGCCATTATGCTAGGTGGCGGCAACCCCGCGGCGATACCGGAAATGCTCGATTACTTCAAAACACTGAGCCAATCGATGCTCGATGATGGAAGCCTCGTTCATGCGATGGCCAACTATGATGGCCCACAAGGCAAGTCAGCCTTACTCAACGCACTCGCCGAGCTTCTTAATAAAACCTATGGCTGGCAACTCTCAAGCAAAAACATCATGCTGACCAATGGCAGCCAAAGTGCATTCTTCTATCTGTTTAACCTATTGGCTGGACGATACGCCGATGGCACCCACAAAAAAATCTTGCTGCCTCTCGCCCCGGAATATATCGGTTACGGTGACGCCGGAATTAACGACGACATTTTCGTCAGCTACCAGCCTGAAATAGAATTGCTCGACAACCGTCAATTCAAATATCACGTCGACTTTAGTCGCCTAACAATTGATGACAACATTGGCGCCATCTGTGCCTCCCGCCCGACCAACCCGACCGGCAATGTACTCACTGATAGCGAAATCCATCAGCTTGATCAGTTGGCACGTGATAACAATATTCCACTAATTATCGATAACGCGTACGGTACCCCCTTCCCTGATATCATTTTTGAAGACGTCGCACCGTTCTGGAATGAAAACACCATACTCTGCTCTAGCCTCAGTAAATTAGGTTTGCCTGGTGTGCGTTGCGGCATTGTGATCGCCAACGAAGATGTCATCCAAGCCATGTCAAATATCAATGGCATTGTAAGTTTATCTCCCAACAGTGTTGGGCCAGCGATGGCACTTTCAATGATAGAGCGTGGCGACCTACTCCGCCTGAGTAAAGACGTCGTTCGTCCCTTCTATCAGAAAAAGTCGCAAAGAATATTAAACATGGTGCTTGAAACCATTAACGATGAACGTGTTCGTGTTCATAAACCAGAAGGTGCCATCTTCCTATGGCTGTGGTTCAACGATCTCCCTATCTCCACCCAAGATCTATATAAACGTTTAAAAGCGCGCGGTGTGCTGGTGGTACCCGGCGAGTACTTCTTTATTGGTGTCGATCACGAAGGCTGGGATCATGCTAAGCAATGTATCCGAATGAACTACGTGCAAGATGACAAGATGATGCAGAAAGGCATTGATATTATCGCTGAAGAAGTCGCGCGCGCCTACAACGAGGAATAAGCCTTGGTTTCACGTGGAACACTGGCTAATGGACGTTCCACGTGAAACCTTTTATAGATTTCCTATCTCATGGTTTTGAGTCAACACCCAAAGAACAACTCGTCATTCAAATATTGCACGAGACTTTTGGACAAGGTGAAGAAGTCGCTCATCTCGCACCACTTAAGACCAAGTAGGCTCACAGAAAAAAGTCATCAACCAGCACTGCTAATGACACGCCTTTCTTTCCTTGCAAGCGAACCTACCCTTAAGGAAGGCGTACCACTACACTCCCTCCCAAGTAGCCGTCGACTCAATCTATGTGGTCAGCCCGAACGTCGATTGGTTTAGTTTGATAGGCCAGACGAGATGGTTTGCTATTGGTATTCTTATATGTTTCACGTGAAACATTACCCTTGCTCTCATTAATATATCTATCGAGAGAGGACGTTCTTGGCTGGGAACTGACACACCAGTATTTGTTCATTCAGCGGTAGAGCGTTAGTCACGTATTACTGAGCCAGATCTCGTTTAGAGGCGGATAGGCAACCGGCAGCGATAGACAGATCTATGTGGACGGGATAAATCATCAGGCGCTTTACAGCTTCGGATGTCACGACGGATTGGCAGGCTCGTCTTAGGTGTATAGTCGATAAAAAGGGCAGCATGGCTGCCCTCTCCCTTATCGTGAACCACTCGGGATTTAAGGTTTACTCAGCGTTTTCTAGCAAACGGCTACCGATTTCGATACGACGAGGCTTTTCTTCCTCTGGTACTTCGCGTACTAAATCAATATGTAGCATGCCGTTTTCCATGTCTGCCCCTGTCACTTTAATATGATCATCGAGCTGGAACTTGCGCTCGAAATCGCGCTCGGCAATGCCTTGGTACAAGAACTTAGTATCTTGATTACGAGCACCCTTTTTACCGGCGACGATTAGGCTATTTTTTTGCTGAGTGATATCCACCTCATCTTGGCTAAAGCCTGCTACCGCCATGGTGATGCGGTATTGGTTTTCTTGGCTTTGCTCTATGTTGTAAGGAGGAAATCCACCCGCATTATTGGTATTGCTGTTTTCAACCAGATCGAATAAACGATCGAAACCAATTGCAGTACGATAGAGTGGAGAGAAATCAAAGTTACGCATAATCTTACCCTTCCTATGAAGCAATAAAATGTTATCTACGGCCTTCCAACTCGGACAAGCCCCCGGCGACCCAATGGCATCGCCTCATTACTCTATATAAGGTTGCGCAAATTGATTTCAATGGCTGATCGTAAAATTTTTTGTTTCGTGAGTGGCGCACTATTCTATACCTCACCACTCTCCCCAAGCGCATCGCACTAATCGAGCGGCGCTACGCGCACCAGATGCCCATCAGGATCTTGAATCACGAAGGTTCGACCAAACACATCATCATAAGGGGACTGCACCACATCGATGGTTAGGTTGTTCGACCATTGGTCAAAAAGCGCATCAACGTCATCATTGGTGGGTACCATAATGCCAATTTCACTCAGTCGGGTGATTGATGGTGAGGGCTGCTCGCCGCCTGTCCACAATGCAAACAAGGCATCGCCCTGTTCAGACGCTGAAAAGGCTACATATCTGGGGCTGGTAAATACCGGCTCGCACTGAAAGAGTTGTTGGTAGAATTCCACAGAACGCTCAATATCAGAAACATAAACCAGTTGGAGGTTAGCACGCGTTTTTATAGACATAAGGCTTCCTATCACTCTGCTGTTAAGAGAATGACGAGATTACTCGTGCCAAAAACAACTGTATATATAAACAGTTATGTATTGCGATTTGCCTCGCAAATAGATATGAAAAAGGCCAGCAATGCTGGCCTTAATTGTTGATAAACAGTTGATTTATCGGTTATACGTCGAGGTTTTCTACTTTCAGCGCATTATTTTCGATAAACGCACGGCGTGGCTCAACTTGATCACCCATCAAGGTGGTAAACAGCTCGTCGGCCGCTACCGCATCCTGAATCGTCACCTGCATCATACGACGGCCCTCTGGATCCATGGTGGTTTCCCAAAGCTGCTCTGGGTTCATCTCTCCCAAACCTTTGTAGCGCTGACGCGATACCCCACGGGTTGACTCTTTAATCAACCAGTTGAGCGCTTGCTCAAAGCTCTCTACGGCTTGGGTACGCTCACCGCGCTTGACATACGCCCCTTCATCCAAGAGATCATTCAAGGTCTCTGACAAGCTGGCGATTCGACCGTACTCTTTCGAGTTCAGGAAGTCATAGCTCACCAAGTACTTGTAATCAACACCATGAGTCCGCACCACCAGCTCTGGTACCCATACTTGGTGCTCTTCATCGAATCGGCAAGATGCCTGATACTGGCTTTCTCCCGTCGACTTACGATTCAAAATCTCAACGATGTTTTCTACCCATTGCTTAGCGGCCCACTCGTCGCGTAGGTCATCGACTGACAAGCGAGGTTGATAAAGTAGCTCATTAAGCAGCGCGGCGGGATAGCGACGCTTCATACGCTGGATCAGCTTGAGTACACCGTTGTACTCTTTCACCAACTTCTCGAGTGACTCGCCGTGCATCGCTGGCGCATCTGGGTTCACGAACAATGACGCGTTTTCCAACGCCAATGCCACCTGATACTGCTCCATCGCCTCATCATCTTTGATGTATTGCTCTTGCTTGCCCTTTTTCACTTTATAAAGCGGTGGCTGAGCAATGTAGATGTAGCCACGCTCAATCAACTCTGGCATTTGGCGATAGAAGAAGGTCAGCAGCAAGGTACGAATATGCGAGCCGTCGACATCCGCATCGGTCATGATAATAATGCTGTGGTAACGCAATTTATCCGGATCGTACTCTTCGCGGCCAATCCCGCACCCCATTGCCGTGATCAGTGTCGCCACTTCTTGCGAGGACAACATCTTATCAAACCGGGCTTTCTCGACGTTGAGGATCTTACCTTTCAAAGGCAAAATCGCTTGGTTCTTACGGTTACGCCCTTGCTTGGCTGAGCCACCCGCCGAGTCACCCTCCACAATGTAGAGTTCGGATAACGCCGGATCTTTTTCTTGGCAGTCGGCAAGCTTGCCGGGAAGGCCAGCTAAATCCAACGCGCCTTTACGACGCGTCATTTCACGTGCTTTACGTGCCGCATCACGCGCTCGGGCCGCGTCAATGATCTTGGTACATACCACTTTCGCATCAGCCGGATGCTCAATCAGAAAGTCTGATAAGTGGCTGCTCATGGCGGATTCAACCGCCGACTTCACTTCTGATGACACCAACTTGTCTTTGGTCTGGCTGGAAAACTTAGGATCCGGCACTTTTACCGAGACCACCGCGGTCAAGCCTTCACGGGCATCATCGCCAGACGTCGCGGCTTTGGCCTTTTTGGAGTAGCCTTCTTTATCCATGAAGCTGTTGAGCGTGCGCGTCAAGGCCGCGCGGAAGCCGGCCAGGTGCGTACCGCCATCGCGCTGCGGAATATTGTTGGTAAAGCAATAGATATTCTCTTGATAGCCATCATTCCACTGCATCGCCACTTCGACACTCACTCCGTCTTCACGGGTGTGTTCAAAGTGGAAGACTGATGGGTGGATGGAGGTCTTCTTGTTGTTGAGGTGTTCAACAAACGCACGGATCCCGCCTTCGTATCTAAAGTGATCCGCTTTGTCTTCTTCGCGCTCGTCAATCAGCTTAATGGAGACACCCGAATTGAGGAAAGACAACTCACGCAAGCGCTTGGCAAGCACGTCATAGTTAAAGTTGATATCAGAGAATGTCTCTTCACTTGGCCAGAAACGAATACGGGTACCGGTTTGATCGGTCTCCCCCATTTCAGCCAACGGCCCCAACGGTTCGCCGTGTGCAAAGTTAAGCTGGTGAACATGGCCATTACGCCAAATGGTCAACTCGAGTTTTTCTGACAAGGCGTTGACCACCGACACCCCCACTCCGTGAAGGCCACCAGATACTTTGTAAGAGTTGTCATCAAACTTACCGCCAGCGTGAAGGACGGTCATGATCACTTGTGCAGCCGATACACCTTCTTCCTCATGAATATCGACCGGAATACCACGACCATCGTCGCGAACCGACACCGAGCCATCCTCGTGGATGGTCGCCACGATATCATTACAATGTCCGGCCAGTGCTTCATCGATCGAGTTATCGACCACCTCAAACACCATGTGGTGCAGGCCGGTACCATCGTCGGTATCGCCGATATACATTCCCGGACGCTTACGCACGGCATCCAAGCCCTTCAGTACCTTGATACTCGATGAATCGTATTCGTTGGACATTGAGTTACTCTCGCTTATTTATCCTGCGTTAATTTTGCCATGTTCCACATGAAACATCTTACTATTTTCGTCGCAAATTTCCGCGACTTGATCGGCACTAATGGCGCTAACAAAAACCTGAGCCCCGATACGGGTCAGCTCACTGGCCAAGAGTGCTCGCCGGCGACTGTCTAATTCGGAAGCAAAGTCATCGATTAAGTAGATACAAGCAATACCTTGCTCCTCGCTATATAACTGGCCTTGTGCAAGCCGAAGTGCACATACCATGAGTTTTAACTGGCCGCGCGATAGCACATCATCGACTGGGGTACCTGCCACCTTGATACGCAAGTCGGCTTTATGCGGGCCTGACACCGTGTATCCCATCTGCTGGTCGCGCTCAAAGTTCGCCGCCAACAATGCCTGATAGTCGGCACCTCGCTCCCATCCTTGGTAAAAGCGAAACTGGATGGAAAACTCGGGGAGAAAGGCTTGGCACAATGCGGTCGCTCGCGCGGCCACCGCATCAACGTATGCTTGACGCCATGCGCTGATTTGCTCGGCAAGGCGTGCTAGTTCCGTATCCCATACTTGGATATCGCCATAGTGGCGCGCTGTTTTCAACGCGGCGTTGCGTTGCTTCGTCAGGCGTTTTACGCGCGTCCACGCTTCAAAAAATCCTGGCTCAGAATGAAACACCCCCCAATCGATAAACGCACGACGAAACTTGGGGCCATCGGTTAACAACTCGAACCCCTCCGGGGTGATCAATTGCAATGGCAGCACTTTGGCCAGGGCCACCAGCTTTTGCCCTTTTTCTTGACCAATTTTAACATCTGCACTGCCATCTCGGCGCTTTTGAATCCCGACCGGAAGCAAGATCCCATCTTGCGTTTTTACGCGACCATGTACCGTAAGATGAGGTTGCTGATGACGTATCACTCGGCTATTAAGCGCGCTGCGAAAAGAGCGCCCATGACCGAGAAAGTGAATGGCTTCCAAGACACTGGTTTTACCACTGCCATTGGGGCCAATTAAAAAGTTAAAGCCTGACGACAATGCAATATCGCAGGCTTCAATATTTCGAAAGTCGTGAACGACCAGTCGTGATAGCGCCATAACCTAGAGGCGAATTGGCATCACAACATACATGGCGTCTTCGCGATCGCAGTCCTCAATCAAGGTACTGCCCACCGCGTCTGTCATCGAAAAACGCACCTTGTCACAACGTAAAACATTGAGCACATCGAGCACGTAACTGACATTAAAACCGATTTCAATTGGCTCACCTTGATAGTCGACTTCCAAAAACTCTTCCGCTTCTTCTTGCTCGGGGTTATTGGCAGAGATACGCAGCTCGCTATCTTCAATATTCATTCGTACGCCGCGAAATTTCTCGTTCGATAATACCGCCGCCAATGACAGCGCTTGTTTTAACTCCGCGCAATTGACTTCCAACGTACGAGAGGTGGATTGCGGCAACACACGGCGATAGTCAGGGAAACGCCCATCCACCAATTTAGAGGTAAAAGTCACGTTACCCACCACCGCACGAATATTGGACGCGCCAATTTGGATATTCACCGGGTGCTCGCTGTCATCGAGCAAACGCGCCAACTCACTGACGCCTTTACGTGGCACAATCACTTGTTGTGCGGGCAACCCCTCTTCCATGGATAAATGGCATACCGCCATCCGGTGGCCGTCCGTCCCCACCGTACGCAATGTGTGCCCGTCCGTTTCGAACAAAAGCCCATTAAGGTAATAGCGCACATCTTGATTTGCCATCGAAAACTGGGTGGCGTCAATCAGATGACCCAGCTTGCTTTGCGGCACTTGTAAGCTCACTTCGGCATGCCAGTCTTCGATGTTGGGATAATCTGAAGCCGGTAAGGTCGATAAGGTAAAGCGGCTTCGCCCTGCGCGTACCACCACGCGGTCGCCTTCTTGCGCCACTGTGATACGGGCTTCGCTATGTAAGCCTTTGATGATATCCATAAACTTACGCGAGGGCACAGTGATAGCGCCATCAAGATGCTCACTGTCTAGCGGCGCGGTGGCATTGAGCTCAACCTCCATATCGGTCGCCGTCAGCTTAAGTTGCTGCTCCGCCACTTCAATTAATAGGTTACTTAAAATCGGCAAGGTGCTACGCCCGCCTAACGCCCCAGAGACTTGCTGAAGCGGTTGAAGTAATTGCTCACGCGTAAGAGTAAATTTCATAATTAGGACGACAATGTTCGAATCAGGTTAGAGTAATCTTCTTTAATGTCGTGACTTTCTTCACGCAGTTGCTCAATCTTACGACAAGCATGCAGTACTGTAGTGTGGTCACGACCGCCAAATGCATCACCAATTTCCGGTAAGCTGTGGTTAGTCAGCTCTTTCGCTAACGCCATAGCCATCTGTCGAGGTCGCGCCACCGAGCGAGACCGACGCTTGGATAACAAGTCTGCCATCTTAATTTTATAATATTCAGCCACGGTTTTCTGGATATTATCGATGGTGACCAATTTTTCTTGCAAGGCGAGCAGATCGCGCAGGGCTTCACGCACGAAATCGATGGTGATCGCTCGCCCGGTAAAGTTGGCATTAGCGATCACCCGGTTAAGCGCCCCTTCCAGTTCACGCACGTTTGAGCGCAGACGCTTTGCGATAAAGAACGCCACCTCATCAGGTAAACGAATGGCATGGTCTTCCGCTTTTTTCATCAAAATAGCCACGCGGGTTTCCAGCTCAGGCGGCTCAATCGCCACGGTCAGGCCCCAACCAAATCGCGATTTTAAGCGATCCTCGACCCCGTTTATCTCTTTAGGATAGCGGTCGGAGGTGAGAATGATCTGCTGGTTCCCCTCGAGCAACGCATTAAAGGTATGGAAGAATTCTTCTTGTGACCGTTCTTTGTTGGCAAAAAATTGAATGTCATCGATCAACAATGCATCGACACTGCGGTAATAACGCTTAAATTCTTCAATCGCGTTGTTTTGTAGCGCTTTGACCATATCTTGCACAAAGCGCTCTGAGTGCATGTACACCACACGCGCATCCGCTTTGCGATCAGAAATGGCATTCCCCACCGCATGCAATAAGTGCGTTTTACCTAAACCCGTGCCGCCATACAGAAAAAGCGGGTTGTAGGCAGCACCCGGATTATCTGAGACCTGACGCGCGGCCGCCAAGGCTAACTGGTTAGATTTACCCTCAACAAAGTTATTGAACTTGTGTTTGGGGTTGACGTTGGAGCGATGATTAACATCCGATTGCACCGGCGACGGGGCAGGCTCCCACACGCGTCCTTGCGGCGGCGCAGGCGCGGCTTGTTGCGGCGCGGGCGCAGCGGCAGGACCGGCAGGTGCCGCTTGCGGCGTCGCGGCAACCGGTTTACTCCCCACCTCAAAGCGCAGCATGGGTACGTCGACACCACAAAACTCGTTCAGCAATTGGTTAATTTGATGCAGATACTTATCTCGCACCCAATCAAGCACAAAACGGTTTGGGGCAAAGAGGGTCAACGTATTGTCATTGAGCTCGGCCTGAAGTGGCCGTACCCACATACTGAATTCTGTCGCAGGTAAATCATCTTGAAGACGTTCAAGACACTGCAACCAAAGCGATGATGACAC